>DASUWA010000004.1 GCA_036378675.1 Acidimicrobiales bacterium | reverse complement strand
CCCGCTCTGCAGCTGAGACGCGAGCGACTGAGCCCACTGGTAGGGAGTGATCGGGTCGCCGGTACTTCCGACCACGACGATCGGAGGGGCCCCCGCTGCGTGGATGGGGCCCGGCTTGCCGCTCGCAGGGATCGGCCAGACCGAGCAGCCGAGCTCGCTGTAGAGGTTCTGCACCCCGAAGACGGGTGCAGCGGCCTGGGCGGCGGGGACGTCCGCCTGGAGCTGGGAGATGGTCGGCGCCGGCGCGTCCGCGCAGTTGATCGCCGGGTTGGCCTCGAACAGGTTGTTGTAGCTGCCGTCCGCCTGGCGTCCGGTGTAGGCATCGAAGAACCGAAGAAATAGGCCGCCGTCGCCCGCGCTGGCCGCCTGGAGCGCCACCGCCAGCTCCTGCCACGTGGCGGTCGAGTACAGGGTCACCGCCGTCCCGTAGACGAACTCCGCCGGTCCCACCGTCCTCGTGGTCCCGGTCACTTTCAACGGCGTGCTGCGGACCTTCGACAACAGAGCCTGGTAGGCAGCCATGGGATCACCCGACGGTTTCCAAGCACAGGACGATTGTTCGCAGGACGCGAAGAACTGTCTCAGCTGCCCATCGAGACTGGCCGATTGCTGGTCCAATGCAGGGATCACGCCGACAGACGGGTCCAAGGCGCCGTCGAGGACCATCGCTCGAACGTTGTGAGGGAACAGGTTGGCGTAGACCGCCCCAAGTAGCGTCCCGTAAGAGAAGCCGAGGTAGGTGATCTTGTTGTCGCCGAGATCCCGGCGAAGGACGTCCATGTCCATGGCGGCGTCCGCCGTGCTGACATAGGGAAGTTCCGCACCGCTTCTGGATTGGCAGCCCGTGTCAAAGGTCCTATCGGCCTGAACGAGCGCGTCGAAGCCGGCCTGGGTGACTGGTTCAGGGTCGACGTGGTAGTAGTTCTGAAGACCAGCGCTGTCCAGGCAGACGATCGGAGCGGTGCGTTGCACCCCGGGCGGGTCGAACGACACAACGTCGAAGTTGGCGAGCACGTCGTTCGGCATCGGACCGACCAACTCGGGAAGCGAATCAACCCCCGACGCGCCGGGACCTCCGGGATTGACGATGAGCGAACCCAACTTCGTGCCGTTCGCCGGCCGCCTGTCTATGGCCATCAGGATGGTGCCGGATGACGGATCTGCCGGATTGCGTGGGACCGAGATGGTGGCGCACTGAAAATGAGCAGGCCCCTCGGATCCCGAGCAGGCGTGCCACTGAATCGTCGACGCGGGAACCCTCGTAGTTGACGCGACGGAACTGCTTGTCGAAGAGACGTGGCGAAGGGCTCCCCGCGACTGCCCGCTCGAGCAGGCGGTGACGAGCAACCCAGCGGCGGCCGAAGCCGCCATCACCCGCCTGTGTGTGGTCAACACGGGCGCTGAGGTTATTCGACGCCCAGGGTCAACTACCGTGCAGGGAATGGCCAAGTTGGCGCTGGCGGGCTATCGCGACGCGGAAGAACAGCGGATCATCGACACCCTGTTCGAATGGCTGAGAATCCCTTCCATCTCGGCCGATCCGGATCACGCCGGTGACGTCCGCAAGTCGGCCGAGTTCTGCGCCGGCCTGCTGCGCGACGCAGGCCTCCAGAACGTCAATCTTCTCGAAACGCCCGGGCTGCCTGCCGTTTATGCAGACTGGCTGCACGCCGGCCCGGACGCGCCGACGGTCCTCGTCTACGGGCATCACGACGTGCAGCCCACCGATCCTCTCGACGAATGGAAGTCGCCACCGTTCGACCCGGTGATCGTCGACGGCGAGTGCCGCGCCCGAGGGGCGATCGACGACAAGGGCCAGGTGCTCTACGAGATCGAGGCTGCACGAGGGCTGCTTCGCCGCGACGGGAGGCTGCCCGTAAATTTGAAGTTGCTGATCGAAGGAGAAGAGGAAGTAGGCAGCGCCCACTTCGAGGCGCTGCTCAAGGATCAGTCGGAGCTGCTCAGCTGTGACGTCATCGTGGTGTCGGACACGGGGATGATCTCTCAGGAGACTCCCTCGTCGACCGTTGGCATGCGCGGCTTGGTGGCCTTCGACGTCGCGATCCGCACCGCGACCATCGACCTCCACAGCGGCATGTGGGGAGGAGCGGTGCCGAACGCCGCGCGGATCGCAGCGCGAATCGCGGCAGGCCTGGTGGACGGTGCCGGCCGGGTGACGCTGCCGGGGTTCTACGACAGGGTTCGGTCTTTGTCACCGGAAGAGCAGGCGTCGCTCGATGCCCAGCCGTTCGACGAAGCAGAGTTCCGTGCGGCGGCTGGTGGCGTCCCGTACCTCGAGGGCGAGAAGGGCTTCAGCTCTCTCGAGCGGGTCGGTGTGCGCCCGACGGCCGAGCTCGTCGGCATCCACTCCGGTTACGGAGGACCGGGAATCAAGACGATCGTGCCCGCCACCGCGGGCTTCAAGGTCGCGTTCCGGCTCGTGCCGGACCAGCGACCCGACGAGGTCGAAGCGTCGTTCCGCGCGTGGCTCGGCGATAGGGTGCCTGATGCGGTGTCGCTCGAGGTGACCCCGGAGGGAGGCGTGGCTCCGGCACTGACTCCGGTCGATCATCCCTCCATGCGCGCCCTCGTAAGCGCCATTGAGAAGGTCTGGGGCAATCCGCCGCTGTTCACCCGTGAAGGTGGAAGCGGCCCTGAGGAAGCACTCGGCCGGGTACTCGCGGCGCCCGTCCTTTTTCTCGGAGTAGGACTACCAGGCGACCGCATACACGCTCCGAACGAACGGATGGTCATGGATCAGTTCTGGAAAGGCCTGCTTGCTGCGGGCGAACTTCTGCTCGAGCTGGGGGCGGCGTAGTGGCGAAGGTTCCCGCCAGCAGCCACGAGTGGGTGAGCTTCGAGGATCCCGACGAGGAGCGAACCTGGATCTTCGACGTGACGTTCCTACTTTCGGGGTGGGAGTGCATCTTCGGCCGGGGTTGCCAGGGGGTTCTGACCGGGCCCGCGCCGGAGCTGGTTCAGGGGTGCTGCTCGTACGGCGCGCACTTCACCGACTCGGCTGACGTGGCCAGGGTGAAGGCGGCCGCCAAAACCCTCACCGACGACGAATGGCAGTTCGCCAAGATCGGGCGGCGCCGGGGCGTGATCGAGAAGCAGGACGACGGCACCAAGGTCACCCGCATCGTCGACGACGCTTGCATTTTCCTGAACCGGCCGGGCTTCCCGACCGGACCTGGCTGCGCGTTGCACCAGGTCGCAATGAAGCGCGGCGTGCGTCCTCTCGACATGAAGCCCGACGTGTGCTGGCAGCTTCCTTTGCGGAGGGAGGACGTCACCGACGCGTCGGGACGGGTCGTTTCGATGGTCGGCGAGTGGGAACGGCGGCACTGGGGAGAGGGCGGCGCCGAGTTCCACTGGTGGTGCACCGAAGCCCCCGAGGCGTTCGGGTCGAAGAAGCCCGTGTTCGAGAGCATGCGCGACGAACTGACCGAGATGGTCGGGAAGAAGGTGTACGCCAAGCTCGCCGCCTACCTGCGCGAGCGACCGTCCGAATCCTGGACCCCGCTGCCCCATCCGGCTGTGAGGCGCAAGAACCGCGCCTGAGCCGAGTTACGCCCGGCGCGGCTCCGTGTCGGAGTACTCGGGGTACTCCTCTTCTTCGTCCTCCATGGCCAGACACCAGGACGCGTGGTCCGCTTCGGGCATGGCACCGCATTCAGCGCAAGGCTCTACGTGTTCCTCGGTTAAGCGCTTTAGTGCCCGCGCTTCCTCGAAGCGCCGATGCCGTCCCTTTTTCACGTGGAGCTCCCCGTAGATCGAGACAAATCCCATTTCAGGGCTGGACGCCTATTGTATCGCCGCCTCGCGGGTATCGGGTTCGTAGGCGCGTCGGCGAATTTCCCAGTTCTAGGTGGTAGTTAGCAGCGTCGCAGAATTGCCCGCCTAAGAAAGACGCCGGGTACGGCGTCTTTCTCGGCCTCTCATGGCGCGACGCTGCTTAAGGTAGGACCATGCCTGACGAGCTGGACGTGGAGGCCATGATCGAGCGCTTCAAGGCCCGTGCGAAGGCGGTCCGCCAGCGGCAGATACCGCCGGTCGAGGGGCCGGAGCGGAAGCGTTTCGTGGACCAGGCGAGGATCGACTTCCAGGACTACGCCATCATCGGCGACGCCACCGGCCGGATCGAGGACGGCGTGCTGACACTGACCGTCGACCTGCGGGCGGGAACCGGGGAGTGACGGCTCCCTGGTGGGAGCGGTCGGTGGTCTACCAGATATATCCGAGGTCGTTTTCGGACTCGTCGGGCGACGGGGTCGGAGATCTCGAGGGGATCCGCAGCCGCCTCGGCCACCTTTGCTGGCTGGGCGTGGACGCGCTGTGGATCTCCCCGTTCTACCGGTCGCCCATGGCCGACTTCGGCTACGACGTGTCGGACTACTGCGACGTCGACCCGCTCTTCGGTTCACTCGCCGATTTCGACGCCCTGGTGGCCGACGCCCACCGGCTGGGGCTCAAGGTCATCGTCGACTTCGTCCCGAACCACACCAGCGATCAACACCCTTGGTTCGCCGAGTCACGTTCGTCCAAGGACAACCCGCGTCGTGACTGGTACTGGTGGCGCGACGGACGCCCCGACAGCGCCGGCGGCTCCGGACCGGCCGGCTCACCCGGCGGCCCGCACAACAATTGGCACAACAATTGGCCCAACAATTGGAGAGCGGCGTTCTTGGGCATCGGCGGAACCGACTTCCCGCCGGCTTGGACGTGGGACGAGCAGACCGGTCAGTTCTACCTGCACCTGTTCCTTCCCCAGCAGCCCGACCTGAACTGGACCAATCCCGATGTGCGGGCGGCGATGCACGACGTGCTGAGGTTCTGGCTGGACCGGGGCGTGGACGGCTTTCGGATGGACGTCGTCCACGGGATCGGCAAGGACCCCGCGCTGCCCGATCTACCGGACGATCTCGCTCCGATCCCGATGGCGGCACTCATAAACGACCCGTCCGTCCACCCCATGATCCGCGAGATGCGCATCCTCGTGGACGGATGGCCGGAGCCTCCTCGCATGATCGTCGGGGAGATCGTCCTGCCGTCTCCTGAGGACTCCGCCGCTTACTACGGGACGCGAGAAGAGCCCGAGCTCCACCTGGCGTTCAACTTCCACCCGCTCCGCGCGCCCTGGAAGGCGTCGGCATGGCGCCGGCAGATCGACCACGTCGAAGCGATGCTCGCCCCGGGAGGCTGGTGGCCCACGTGGGTCCTGTCCAACCACGACAACCCGCGCCACCGAACCCGTTACGGCACCGAGGCGAGAGCACGGGCGGCGGCCGTCCTCCTGCTGACCTTGAGAGGGACCCCTTTCCTCTACGCGGGGGAAGAGCTCGGCCTCGAAGACGCAGTCATACCGCCGGAGCGGCAGGTCGACCCCGGCGGGCGCGACGGCTGCCGGGCTCCGATCCCCTGGGACGACTCCCCGGCTCACGGATGGGCCGGCGGGCCGGACGCTTGGCTGCCCTGGCCTCCCGGTGCTGACGGAGAGAAGAACGTCGCCCGGGAGCAGATCGACGATGGATCGATGCTTTGGCTCTATCGACGGATCCTCTCGGTGCGGAAGGCTTCGCCGGCGCTGCAGTCTGGGTCGTTTAGGTGGCTGGAGTCCCCGGAGGGAGTGCTCGTCTTCGTGCGGGAGCATCAGAACGACCTGCGAGTTGTCGCGGTGAACTTCGCCGACGCGGCAGTGTCCGTTCAGCTTCCTGAAGGAGGGTGGTCGGTCCAGGTCAGCGCGGGCGCGACGGAACTGGACGGCGCCGGAGGCAGTTCGTTCTTGCGTCTGGGGCCCGACGGGGCGGCCGTACTCGGACCGGGTTAGCTCTTCAGGGGTCGGCTGGAGCGGGTCTCGAGAACCAGCCGGTCGGTCCCGTCGAAAGCGAGCGATGCCCGGCCCTCGATCAACGCCTTCGCCGGACCGGCGATCATCTCCGCTCTCCAGCCTTTCGCAAGGCGCCCGGACGGGTCGCCCCTGACGAGTGCGGCCACGTCCGAACGGGTGGCCAGCAACGTCGTGTCGACCCGTTCGTCCCGGGCAACCTGCACGATCCATGCCATGAGAAGAGCCACGGCGGCTCGCATCTCGCGCGGGACCTCGTCTGCAGGAGGCAGGACCAGCTGCTCCGCCGGGAGACGCCGGCCTCTCTCGACCGCTTCGAGCACCTCGTCAGCCACCTCGCCTCGAAGCCGGCGCCCTTCGAGCCCGCGCACCTCCGACAGCGCCTTCGCCGAAGCAGGTGGGCGATGGGCGATCGACAGGACCGCCAGATCGGGCAGGACCGAGCGGACCGGCAGGTCGACCTTCTGGGCCTGCCGTTCCCGCCACGCGGAGACCTCCTGGGCGACGCCTCGGGCGCCGCCTTTGAGGGATCGCGAGTCGCGAAGCTTCCACCACGCACGAACCGGGTCGCCCCCTCCGTGGGGACGGGTACGGAGCATCTCGCACTCCTCTTCCGCCCACCCCAGCCGCCCCCGCCGTTCGAGCTCCACGATGATGGAATCGGCCAGCGCGATGAGGTGCTCGACGTCCGCGGCCGCGTATGCAAGCTGCGATTCGGTGAGCGGCCTACGGCGCCAGTCGGTCAGCCGGTCGCCCTTGGGAACCTCTCTTCCGAGGAAGGCCTGGGACAAAGTCGAGAGGCTCGCAGAGCCGTACCCTGCGAACCCACCTGCGACCTGGGTGTCGAACAGGCGAGAGGGTCCCCGGCCACACGACCTCTCAAGCACTTCGAGGTCCTGCTCGGCTGCGTGGGCGACCATCAGGCCGGGCCCGGCCAGAACCCCTGCGAGCGGGCGCACGTCGACGGCCATCGGGTCGATTACCGCCACGCCGGCCAGGCCGGACCCGTCCCCGTCCCACGCGATCTGGACCAGGGCGAGCTGAGGCCAGTAGGTCCGCTCGCGGTGGAACTCGGTGTCGAGCGCGTACCGCCGCGCCGAGGACAGGCGCTTGACGAGCGCTTCAAGGTCACCCTCGGTAGTGATCAGGTCGTAAATGGAAGGCGCTCCTCGACCGGCGGGTCAGCCGCCGTAGCTCATCCGAGTGTCCTCCATCCGAAGGACCTCGGCATCGTCATCCGGCTCCCCGCCGCAGGCAACCGCCTCGCCGATAAAAACGGTGTGGCTCCCGCAGGGCACCTCATGCCGCACCTCGCAGTCGAGCCAGGCAAGAGCAACCGCAAGGATCGGTGAGCCCGTCGCCGCCTCTTTGACGTCGAAACCGCCCAAGCTTCCCGTGTCACCACTGTCTTCAAGAGGCTTGACGAACTTGCGGACGATCGCCCGATCCTCCCGGGAGAGGATGTTCAGCGCGAAGCCCCCGCCGTCGCGAACCAGCTGGTGGGTCACCGCCCCGACCTCGACGCTGACCGAGACCAGCTTGGGATTCGTGGCGACCTGCGACGCCCAGTTGAGCGTCATCAGGTTGCGCCGTCCATCGGCGGCGCTTCCAAGCACGTAAAGGCCGCTAGGCATCGCCCACAGGATCCGCCGGCGGGCCCGGTCGTAAGCGTCGGGGTCCACACCCGCAGGAAATGGACCTACCAACTCGTGGTCGGCCACCAGCAGAGACTACCGGCCGGGACCTGAGGAGGATCCCCACGCCGGATCGAGCTGACGGAGGAAAGTGGCGCACCGGTCGGCTTCTGAGTTCTCACCGATCCCCGAAGCTGCAGCCCGCAAGGCATCCAACGATCGAAGAAAGCCGCGGTTGCTCTCGTGCCCCCACCGCACGTAGCCGGACCCGCGCCAGCCGGCCGCCCGCAGGGCGTCCAGGCCCCGGTGGTAGCCGACCCTCGCGTACGCGTAAGCCTCGACGTCGTCGCGGGCCAGGGATGCAAGCGCCGCCCAACCATCCAGGAAGGTCGGATGGCGGGCAACGACCGCTGCGACCGCGTCGCGGCGGGATCCCTCCGGCGCCTTGAGCGCATCTTGGAGGCCGGCCAGCGCATCCGGCGGAGGGGACGGGAGGATCGTCTCTGGTGGTCCGGTTGTCAGCGATAGATCCGATTGGTCCGACACAGCCTCCCATCGTCGCGCGACCCTGAGAGGTTGTGGTCACCAACCCGGGATGCGTGTTCGACAGGATCATCGCCGGCGAGGACTCCGGGCACTGGGTGTTCGACGACTCGGAGGTGGTGGGGTTCCTGGACGTGCGGCCGGTCTTCAAGGGTCACACCCTGGTCCTGCCACGAACGCACGTAGAGACGGTGTCTGAGCTCACTCCCGACTTGATGTGCGGCCTGACCGAGGCCGGGAGGAGGGTCGCCGGCGCCCAGCGCAAGGCTTTGGGCTGTGACGGGACGCTTTTCCTACTGAACGACGTGATCAGCCAGAGCGTGCCCCACGTCCATCTGCACGTGATCCCGCGCCGGCGCAAGGACGGTCTCCGCGGTTTCTTGTGGCCCAGGACCCACTACGACAGCGACGATGAGGCTGAGGAGTTTGCCGCCAGCATCCGAGAGGCGCTCAACGGCTGAGTTTCACGGCTGAGTTTCACGGCTGAGTTTCACTGACTTGGTTCACGGGCTGGGTTCAGTCCTCCAACAGGAGGATGTGCTGGTGGGATTTTCCTCTGCGTAGTGCGATCCACCGCCCATGGATGACGTCATCGGTGCCGAGCGACCGTTCCTCGCCCACCCGCATGCCGTTCACGTATATGGAGCCTTGCTTCAGGAGTTGCCTGGCGTTGCCTTTCGACGAAGCCAGTCCCGTCTCGACCAGAACCTCGACGATCGGCAGCCCCTGCTCGATCGCTGTACGGCGGATCGGAGTGGTCGGGGCGTCGGCGAGGGCGGCCTCGAGGGTTTCGGGATCGAGACGGGTGATCCCCTCGGTGAACAGCACGGCGGCCGCCTCCTCGGCCTTTTGCGCTTCGGTTGCGCCGTGCACCATCGCGGTGAGCTCCAACGAGAGGGCCCGCTGGGCTTCCCTTCGCTCGGGGTGTTCCTTCAGCTCCTGTTCGAGCTCCTCGATCCTTTCTCTGCTAAGGAAGGTGAGCCGCCGCAGGTAGTCCGGCACGTCCCCGTCGGTCGTTCTGACCCAGAACTGGAAGAACTCGTAAGGCGACGTCTTCTTCGGGTCGAGCCAGACGTTGCCGGACTCCGTCTTGCCGAACTTGGTTCCGTCGGACTTCGTGACGAGGGGTGACGTGAGCCCGTAGGCGGCCGCTCCCCTGAGCCGCCGGATCAGGTCAACGCCTTCGATGATGTTGCCCCACTGGTCACTCCCCCCCAGCTGGAGCTCGCACCCGTATCGCTCGAACAGCTGCAAGAAGTCCCACGACTGCAGAAGCATGTAGCTGAACTCGGTAAAAGACAGACCCTGCTCGCGTCCCTCCAGCCGTGCCCGCACCGACTCCTTGCGCACCATTTCGTTGACCGAGAAGACCTTCCCGACGTCGCGGAGGAACTCCAGGAGCCTGGCCTCGGCTAGCCATTCGGCGTTGTCGACCAGGATGGGACCGTCGGACGTGCCGCTGACGCCGAGAAAACCGGCGATCTGAGCCGAGACCGCGTCCCGGTTCGCTCTCAGCTGATCGTCGTCGAGGAGGCCCCGCTCCTCCGTCTTGCCGCTCGGGTCGCCGATCATTCCGGTTCCGCCCCCGACGAGAGCGATCGGACGATGTCCGGCCAGCTCGAACCGTTTCAGCATCACGAGCTGCTGCAGGCTGCCGACGTGGAGGCTGTCGGCGGTCGGGTCGAAGCCGATGTACAGAACCATGCCGCCGGCGTCGAGCCGAGCCGGGAGGATCTCGTTGTCGGTGATCTGGTGGACCAGGCCTCGCCAGCGCAGGTCTTCGAACAGTGACGGCACCGACTCAGCCTGCCACGCGACGACCGGGGGCCCGCAGCGATTCGAGTGCTCCGGGGCCTGCCGGACCTTCGTTCTCCTACGAGGGGTGGTTGCTCAGCCGGTCCCCGTTGGGGTGCCGGGCCGAAACCGTCCACCGGTCGCGTCCCGCACGCTTGGACTCGAAGAGCGCCTCGTCGGCGGCCTCGATCAGCTCACGCCCGTCCGCGGCGTTGGCGGGCAGGGACGCCACGCCGGCGCTGACCGTCACACCTTGAAGGGCTTCCGAAAGGCGAAGTCCCCGGGTCACCCGTTCGACGACCAGAACGGCCCCGTTCTGGTCGCATCGGGGGAGGACCAAAGCGAACTCCTCGCCTCCGTAGCGCGCTACGACGTCCATCTCGCGCACCGCATGGCTCAGAATGCCCGCAAACGCCTTCAGCACCTCGTCGCCGGCGAGGTGGCCCTGGGTGTCGTTGACGATCTTGAAGTGGTCGAGGTCGAAGATGACGAGCGCGAGCGGTTCGGACGACCGCTCCGCACGGCTCACCTCTCTCGACAGCACGTGATCGAACTGTCTTCGGTTCGAGACCCCGGTGAGCCCGTCGATGGTGGCGAGCCGCTCGCGCTCGTCTAGCAACCGGGCGTTGCGCACGGAGAGGGCTGCGTGGCCGACGAATTGGCTGAGCATCAGCAGCACCCGCTTGGGCAACCTCGAGGTAAAAGGATGGCCTCCGTGCTCCAAAAGCACCACGCCCAGGTCGCCGCCTTCGAGTTGGATCGGGAGGACTACGACGTTGCGGGAATGGGGCAGCATGCCAGCAGCGGCCGGGTCGTCATCGAGGCTGAGGTGCTTGACGAGAATCGGGCTCCTCGAATCCCAGACCAACCTCACGACCTTGTCGTGCCGCGCAGTTTCGGGAACCGAGAACGACTCCGTCTTGTCGCCTCCCGGGGAAAGGACCAGTCCTCTCGGTCGGTTGCCGCGCACCCACCACAGCGCCGCCCTTCGAAATCCGAAGGCCCTCGTAACCGTCAAGAGCAGTATCGAGAAGATCTCCTCCTCCGCGTGGAGAAGCTCCATCGCCGCGGCCATCCCGGCAAGCTCCGAAAGCTCAGCCTTGCTGCGGCGCAGTTCGCGCTCGCTGACCGACGAGAAGAACGCGGTGCACAGTGCGACGGCCCAGAAGCCCATTATGGCGAGCGCTGTCTCCGAGGCCCGTGGGGCCGCCACCGCGCGGACGCCCAGGAAGGAGCCGATCCTCGCCGACAACGACAGAGTCGGGATGAGTATGAACAGGAACGAGTCCCAAAGCGCCATCCGCAGGCCGGCCCGTTCGCTCACCAGCAGTGTGACGGCGATCAGCTGCACCGCGAACAGGACGACCAGCTGGCTCCGGGGACCACCGGAGGGCGCGCTCACCAGTGCGAGGTACACCGCGTCGAGCGGCAGGAGCAAGCGGTGCAGGGTCATGCGACCACGCCGCCCTTTTCGCCGGTACCACTCCGCGCTCGCGACGATCGTGAGGTAGGTGGCGGATATCGGCCCGATGTCCGTGATCCCGAAGCCGACCTGCGCCGACGCGAAGAGCGCGGTGAGAACGACGAATCCCACGGTCCCGATCCGGACCATGAGGAGGAGGCCCAAACGCTCTTCGAGGCTGGTTAGTTCGTGCGCCCCCTCCCGGATAGCCGCCGGAAAGGGGGCGGCCACCGTCAAGAGAATCCCATGCTGTCGTCTTCGCCGCGCTCAGGGGCGCGGGTCATCTTTGGATCGCGTCGATCCACAAGAGCCTGAAGCAAGACGAACAGCAAGACAGCCGCTCCGAAGAGAATCGGTATGCGGAGGCTGGTAGCGGCCTGAAGCGAAATCCCCTGCCAGCCGCCCGTTGCGAGTTGCATCGGTTCGTCGAGCACGGACGGGCCGGTGTTAGTCGGCGCAGGTGGTGCCAGGGAGGGTTTGTTGGTTGTGGGATTTGCGCCCCGGACGGCGGGTCTGGGCCGACTCGAAGCGAGCACCCGCCCGGGAACGATCGTGTTACGGCCGGCCGACGGGACAGTCGTCGACGAAGTTGGAGTCTGCGCCGATGGGCCTGGCGGCGATCCCGCAAGCTGGGCCAAAGTCGCTTCCACCGCCTGGCACTGAGGGGACTGGCAGTTGCCGGGAATTGAAATGGTGCTCGAACCCGAATCCGGCTCGAGCGACGCGGCGTGAACGCCGCCCGATGTCTTCGAGTGGCCGGGCGGTTGCGACGAAGAAGTCGCAGATGTCGAGGCAGCCTGGATCATGGACGATTTAGACGATTGGGTCTGCACGGACGAGGTCTGATTGTGGGGGTTGCCGTTTCCGTGTCCGACCGGGGCCCCGGCGGAGCCATGTGAGGGGTTGGCGTACGCCGCCGCGGCACCCGGCGTGATGACGCCTGCCAGGACACCAAGAGTGATCCCGGCCGCGACTAGCCAGGCGCTCCCTACCCGCCCGGATTGCCGCACTCTTAAGGGCGAGTCAGGCACCACCGATTGTGTTGTCGGCATCTGCCGGTGCGAAGTTGAGGATCCGTTGTGGAATTTGTTCACACGTTGGGCGGACTGAACGAACGCTCTGGGCGCGCGCGTGCCGGCGAATCGCCAATGTCCCCGCGGGGCACAATGTCCACCGTGGACACCGCGGGATTGCTGCTGACCGGAGGTCGTAGCGCCCGGATGGGAACGGACAAAGCGGCACTCCGATTGCCATCGTCCGGCAGCGGTTATGGCGAACCGATGTCACTCACGCTCGCCGAGAGGACGGCGCGACTTCTCGAAGCCGCGACCAAGGTCGCGCTCGAAGTCGGTCCGGGCTTCAGCCACCTGTCCCGCGTTGCCGAGTCGCCGCCACAAGCAGGGCCGCTCGCCGCGCTCGTCGCCGGCGCTACCGAGCTCGTGCGAATCGGTTGGAAAGGACCGGTCCTGGTGGTCGCCACTGACCTGCCCCGGCTGAACGCTGCCATGCTCGGATGGTTGGCGAACCACCAACCTGGCTGTTCAGTCGTGCCTCTCTCCCGCGGCGTGCCGCAACCTCTGTGCGCCCGCTACGAGCCGGAGGATCTCGCGGCGGCGTCGCGGCTGCTTGCGGGGGGAAGCAGATCGATGTTCTCTCTCATCGACGAGGTCAAGCCGCAGCTGGTCCCGGAGGACACCTGGGTGCCCTTCGCCGGCGACCCCCTTTGCCTCGATGACTTGGACACGCCCGAGCAGCTCGACGCTCATGAGGGAGGGCCCGGGTGACCATCCCGGCCGCGGTGACCTCGCTGCGTGCGAACCTCGACCTGTGACGAGGGGGCACGCTAGGCGAGTTTTTTGCGGTGCAACTGGCTTCTGAGGGACGTATGCGACGCGAACCGTGCGCGTTGTCCCGGAGAATCCATTTGTCACGGAGAAAGCCATTTGCCACGGAAAAGTCGGCCACCCGCCCGGGCGGACAACAGAAGACAGCCGGGACTCCCCGCGAAATGGAAAGCGGCGCCGCACCAAACGGCACGGCACCGCCAAAGAACGCGGTGGCTGCAGACATCCCAGACGTCCCAGACATCACCGACACCCCAGACGTCAGAGACGTCACGGACGTCACGGACTTGACCGGCGGGCCAGCAGCCCGTCGGGATCAATGGGCTCTGGCTAGCCGAGCCGGCGTACGTTGGCCGCCTGAAGGCCCTTCGGACCCTGGTTGACCTCGAACTCCACCTTCTCGTTCTCCTCGAGGTTTCGGTACCCGTTGCCCTCGATCGCACTGAAATGCACGAAGACGTCCGGCCCGCTTTCCTGCGAGATGAACCCGTAGCCCTTTTCTGAGTTGAACCACTTAACGGTTCCTGTCGCCACTAGCAATCCCTCCTTTCCTGGCCGGAGCGGCTCTCGTCCTGAGACGGAGCCGACGGCCTCCGGCCGAAGCCGGGAGGGATCTGCTCGTGAATCGATGCTGCACCCTCGTTGCCATGAGAAGGTAGCACGACTCGGGCAACCTGCCTAGCCTCCATCGCGGTGTCACGCCCCGTACCGGTAGTCGCACACACTCATTGGGACCGCGAGTGGTATGTCCCCTTCGAGGCTTTCCAGCTCCGACTGGCCGGCGTCATCGAAGGTGTCCTCGACACCCTGGAGGACGACTCCGACTGGCCCGCCTTCCTTCTCGACGGCCAGGTCGCCCTCCTCGACGACTACCTCGCCATCCGCCCAGGGGCCCGGAAAAGGATCGAAGCGCTCGTGACCGCACGCCGCCTGAACATCGGGCCCTGGTACGTGCTGATGGACGAGTTCTGCGTGTCCGGCGAGACGATCATCCGCAATCTGCAGCTCGGGATGGAGCGAGCGGGCTCCTTCGGCCCGGCCCAACACGTCGGCTACCTGCCGGACATGTTCGGCCACAACTCGCAGATGCCACAGCTGCTCACCCTCGCCGGCATCGGCCACGCGGTCGTGTGGCGCGGCGTCCCGGACGCGATCAGGCGGACCGCGTTCTGGTGGCAGGCCCCCGACGGAAGCCGGGTCCGGGCCGAGTACCTCCCGGTCGGCTACGCCAACGGGGCCTTCCTGCCGGACGACCCGGCGGCCCTCGTCCGTCGGGTAGAAGCGCTCGAGGCAGAGTCCGGGGAGCTGCTCGACGGCCCGGAATCGCCCTTGCTGCTGATGAACGGCACCGATCACCAAAGCATCCAGCCCTTCGTTCCCGCGGTCTTGGCCGGCGCAAACCACGCCCAGGACCGCTACCGGTTCTCCCTCACCTCGCTCCCCGACTACCTCGACCAGGCGCCTACGGAGGGCATGCCCTGCTGGTCCGGCGAGCTTCGAAGCGGCGCCCGCGCCCCCATCCTCGCCGGGACGGTCTCCAACCGGACGGACATCAAAGCCGCGGCCGCGGCCGCCGAAATCACCCTCGAGCGGCTGGCCGAGCCCCTCGCGGTGCTTTGGCTGCCCCCCGACCTCTGGCCGCAGGAGACCCTCGACCGGGCGTGGCTGGAGACCATCCGTAACTCGGCCCACGACTCGATCTGCGCCTGTTCATCCGACGAGGTGACCCGGGCGGTCCTCCACCGCTACGACGTCGCTTCCTCCCTCGCCGCGACCGTGATCCAGGACGCTTCCGACATCGCAGGCGTCGCCACCGACAGCAATGGGCCGGTCGTGCTGAACCCCTCGGCGCACCCCCGAACTGGGGCCGTCGAGCTGGTCCTTCCCGGCGAGATCCCTCCCGATGGGACCCAGGTCCTCGGTCACGAACCCGGTGGCACCGAGGCCCGCCGGGCGACCGGAGCCGATCTCGGGCAGGTCCTCGGCGACTTGACCGCTCAGGGGTGGCTCGGCGAGGCGGGGAAATGCACCGAGGCGACCGTCGCCGTCGAGGACGGGGTTCCGCAGCTCTCGCTCGTCTACGACCCATCCCGCCGGCCAGAACCCACCACCGCCTCAGCCATCGCCGAGGCGTGGGCGCTCGCCGGCGCCCGACCGGACGCACCGCTGACCGTGCGCGTAGACCGGCCGCCGGCCCAGAAGGTGGTCGCTCTCATCCGGGACGTACCCGGGTTCGGATGGGCGGCCTGGACGCCCGAGCCGCTACCGTTCGAGCCGGTACGGGCCGACAACGACCGGCTCGACAACGGACTCGTCCGCCTGACAGTCGACCCTCACCTCGGAACGTTCTCGATTGGCGATCTGACCGGGCTGGACCGGCTCGTCGACGGCCCTGACGCCGGCGACACCTACAACTACTCCCCTCCTAGCCCGCAGACCAAGGTCGACCTCCCCGACAACGTCGAAGTCCACGTCCTCGAATCCGGGCCGGTCCGGGGCCGGCTTCGGATCGTGCGCAGCTTCGAGTGGCCGGCCGGCCTCGGCACGAGCTCCCTTCGTCAGGTCGAGGTGACGACCGACCTGGTCCTCGTCGCCGGCGAGAGGGCGGTCAGGGTCGAAACGAGGTTCGACAACCCGTGCCGTGACCACCGGCTGCGCACG
Organism: Acidimicrobiales bacterium; assembly: GCA_036378675.1. Taxonomy (NCBI): domain Bacteria; kingdom Bacillati; phylum Actinomycetota; class Acidimicrobiia; order Acidimicrobiales; species Acidimicrobiales bacterium. The sequence goes on along the minus strand of DASUWA010000004.1, from coordinate 25,555 downwards.
GAGTTCCGCTTGCCAACGCCGACCGAGACGACCACGGCGGGATGCGTTTTCGCTTCTGTCACCAGGAAAAAGGCGGAGGGTGGCCCACGTGAGCCGGCTCTCTCCACTTACCCCGCCCGCGGGTTCGTGTCGGCCGGCGGTCTGACGATCCTCCATGAAGGAGTACGCGAGTACGAGCTGATCGACGATGGGTCCGCGCTTGCGTTGACCATATTGCGGGCGACCGGAATCCTTTCGAGACCGGCAACCGCCGCGCGGCCGAACATCGCCGGGCCACCGATACCTGTCGAGGATGCCCAGATGCTCGGACCGGTCAGCGCGCGGTACGCCCTCGTCGTCGGAGACGCGGATCCCTGGCGGCTCGCCGAGGATCTGTGGACACCGATGCCTGTCGTGCCGAGCACCGCGACCGGAAAACTGCCGCCTCGCGGCTCGCGCCTCGAGGTGCACGGCGCAAAGGTGTCGTCGCTTCGCAGGTACGGAGACCGGATAGAGATGCGCGTGTTCAACCCCTCCGACCGAGCCGACCCGGTCGAGATTCCCAGCCGAGGCGGAGTCTTCGTGGATCTGTGCGGTCGAGAGCTCGGGCGCTGGGAGGAGCGCTTCGAGCTTCCGCCGTGGGAGATCAAGACCGTTCTGCTGGACGACACGAGCCTCGACCGCTGAGCTCAGCGGCCAGTGAGGACGATCACGACAGATCCGTCTGCGGGGGCGGCTCCCCTTTTCCAAGCCGCCCATACCGCCGCCGACGTGATCTCCACCGCGATCCCCATCTTCGCCAGCTCGTCTTGCGCGGGCTCGAGTTCGTCCTCAGAGACGGTCACGACTTGGCCCCCAGATGCAACCACGACCGCCCTCACCTGGCCGACGCGAGGAGGATTGGCAATGGCGATGCCCGCGGCTGCCGTCGGTGACTCGGCGATCGTAAGACCCGCGATCGGGGCGCAGCGTTCGGCTTGAACCGCCACGATGTGAGGCAACCCGCGAACTCGGCCGGCTCTGTTCAGGTCGGAAAAGCCCAGCCACATCGCCTGGACGAGAGTTCCGTTCCCTGCCGGAACGACGACCGTCCCGGGAGCCGCGCCGCCGAGTTGCTCCCAGATCTCGTACGCGATGGTCTTAACCCCGTGTACGAACGCGGGCTGGTACACGTGGCTGGCGTAGAACGCCGACGGGTCCAGGACGCGCGCCCTCGCGGCCGCAGCCGCAACCGACCGGTCGCCGTCGACGACGATGACCTCGGCCCCGCTAGCTCGAGCGGCGGCGCACTTCGTCTCCGCAGTGCCGGAAGGAACGTAGACCTCGGCGGGCAGACCGGCACGCGCCGCGTACGCGGCGACGGCCTTTCCCGCGTTACCGCTGCTGTCCGCGACGACCGTGCCGGCCCCGAGGTCCGCGGCAAGCGACACCAGCACCGCAGCCCCGCGGTCCTTGAAGGATCCTGTTGGCGAGACCTGATCGAGCTTGAGCGACAAACCCGGGGAGATCTCGACGAGGGGGGTCATTCCCTCGCCGAGCGTCGCCTTTTTCCAGGATTCGACGGGAGGAATCGAACTGCCGTATCGCCACATCGACCACGGCTGCGGCGGGAGGTCCGCTACGGGGTCCGCCGGTGGGCCGGCGAGGTCGAGGAGACCTCCGCAGTCGCACAGCCACCTTCCGGCGAACGGCTGGATCAGGCCGCAGCGCCGGCAAACCTCTCGCCAGGTCAGTAACCAGCCTCCGGGTCGACCGGACCGCGGAGAGGTTCGCCGGCGGCGAAGGCGGCGACGTTATCCCGGATGCGTTCGGACAGTCGGGGCAGGACCATCTCCCACGTGTCCGCGGTATGCGGCGTGATGATGCAGTTGGGCGCAGTCCAGAGCGGATCCCCGTCGGGAAGGGGTTCCGGATCGGTGACGTCGAGGCCGGCGCCGGCGATGGTCCCGGAGTGAAGCGCCTCGACGAGCGCGTGGGTGTCGACGTGACGCCCGCGCGCGACGTTGACCAGCCATGCCTGCTCGCCCATTTGCTCGAGGAGCTTGGCGTCGACGATGCGCTCGGTCTCCGGGGTGAGCGCCAGAGCCACGAACACCACCCGCGCTCCCCGGACGGCGTCACCTATCCGGTCGACGGTGAACGTCTCGGTAGCGCCGGCGAGCGGGACGTCGAGCCGGCGGACGACGGTCGTCCTAACGGCGAAGGGGTGGAGAACGTTCAGCAGTTCGGTCGCGATCCCACCGCCCCCGAGGATGGTGACCGGTTGGCCGTAAATGGAGACACCCGCGGGTGAACCCCAGGTCTTCGCTCGGATTCGCTCGGTGAGGCAGCGAAGGCCGGCAAGGGCGAGGGCCAGCGCGTGCTCGGCAACGGGCTCCGCGTAAGTCCCTTTTGCGCAGGTCCACAGGCGGTTCGAATCGATGATCCCCGCTTCGACCGCCCGTTCGACGCCGGCGAAGGGGAGCTGCACCCATCGCAGGTCGGGCCGGTCCTCGAGGACCTCGCTCAAACAATCCAAGTCATGCGCGGACAGCCAGACGAGGGCTTCGGCGGGCTCGTCGATTTTCACGGGTAATCCCCCGCCAGCTCTGACTGCGTTCTCGGCGAACGCTGCGCTCTTCGGCCCGATCGCGATCCGAGGCGGCATGGACATACGCCGATCCTACGGCCGGGCATGGGGGTGGGGTCCCCATGCTCCGGAGGAGGCCGGGATAACCGCCGGGTCCGTGTGACGGCCGGGCATGGAGGCGGGGTTCCCATGCTCCGGAGGAGGCGGGGCCAAGTCCGTGTTATGGGGCCCGACGGGTCGGTGTCGTTGCGGGCTAGGCGGTGAAGTCGCCGTGCCTGCCGGCGCCGGCGCGGAATCGATCGACGCCATCGCCGACCTCCGCGCTCGCCAGTGAGATCCGCCCGTGCTCGAGCTCGTTTCGTACGGCGTCCGCCTCTTCTAGCCCTGCCTGTTCGAGCATGGAAAGGCGATCCTGTCGCATGCAGACTTGCGGGAACTCGGCAAGCTCCGCTGCCCACGCCTCGGATGCCTGCCGGGCGGCCCCGTTCGGAACGACCCGGTTGGCGAGGCCGATCCGCTCCGCCTCGCCGGCGTGGACGGGTCGCCCGGTGAGGATCAGCTCCAACGCACGGCTCTCGCCGATGAGCCTCGGAAGCCGGACCGTGCCGCCGTCGATCAGAGGCACCCCCCAGCGCCGGCAGAACACCCCGAACACCGCGTCCTCCTCGACGACCCTCAGGTCGCACCAAAGCGCCAGCTCTAGCCCGCCCGCGACCGCGTAACCGCTGACCGCCGCGATGACCGGCTTGGAGAGAACCATGCGTGTCGGTCCCATCGGTCCGTCGCCGTCCGCGGCAACGCGATTTACGCGGTCGCTGCCGAACGCCTTCAAATCCGCGCCGGCGCAGAAAGTGTCTCCCTCACCGAAGAGAACGGCGACGGAAGCGCCGGCGTCGTTGTCGAACTCTCGGAACGCCTGCGCCAAAGCTTCCGCGGTGGGCCGGTCCACCGCGTTCTTGGCTTCTGGTCGGTGGAGGATCACCGTAGTGACAGGACCACTCTTTTCGATTCGTACCGCGTCGGGCATCGCGACGGCCTCTACATCCGCTCGGGAGTCTCGATGCCTAGCACCGCGAGACCGACGCCGAGAACTGACGCGGTTATTCCGCACAGCGCGAGCCGGCTGTCGCGAACCGCGGGATCCGGAGCCTTGAGGACCGGACAGGTTTCGAAGAACGTGGTGTACGCGCCGGCTAGATCGAACAGATAAGAGCAGAGCTTGTGCGGGCTCCAAGTTTCGATCGCAGAGCCGACCGCTTCGGGAAAACCGGCCAACTGCAATGCGAGGTCTCGTTCTCCAGGCTCGCCAAGCACGATTGGGACAGCACCAGTTGCATACGGCTGCGGATCGATCTCTCCCCGCCGAAAGATCGAAAGACAACGCACCCTCGCGTATTGCAAATAGGGCCCGGTGTTGCCGTCGAACGACAGCATTCGGTCCCAGTCGAAGATGTAGTCACGTATCCGATCGGTCGAGAGGTCTGCGTACTTCACCGCGCCTATGCCGACCATCCTCGCGACCTCAACGCGCTCGGCCGCGTTTAGCTCGGTATTCGCTTCAACCACAGCAGCCGCTCGCGCGACAGCCTCGTCGAGGACTTCGATGAGCTTCACCGAATCGCCCGAGCGCGATCGGAACGGGCGGCGATCCGATCCAAGGATGCTGCCGAACGCGACGTGAACCGCTTCCTTCCCCTTTGGGATCCAGGCCGCCTCGGTTCCGGCTTCGAACACCATGGCCAGGTGCTGCGCTTGTGGTGCGCCGACGACGTAGAGGGCAAGGTCCGCGCCGAGCCGCCCGAACCTGTCACGGATCGCGGCGAGGTCGGTTGCCGCGTAGCCATAGCCCCCGTCGCTCTTCTGCACGATGAGCGGCAGCGGCTCGCCTTCGCGATTCGTGAAACCCTCGGGGAAAACGCACAGCGCCCCTTCACTCTCCCGCAGCAGACCCTTCTGATCGAGCTCCTCGACGACGGTCGCGAGCTGGGGGTTGTAGAAGCTCTCTCCGAAGATGTCGTCGTCGGTGAGGAGCACACCCAGAACCTGGTAGACCTCGTCGAAATAGGCGACGCTCGCATCCACGAGAATCCGCCAGAGTCGCATGGTCTCGGGATCGCCTGACTGTAAAAGGACCACGCGTCGCCGGCTGCGCTCTTGGAATTCGGGGCTCGCGTCGAACGTCGTGCGGGCCTGGCGGTAAAAGGTGTCGAGGTCTCCCACCGACAGTTCGTGGGCGGCGTTTTCCTCTCCGATGTCGAGCAGGTGCTCGATCAGCATCCCGAACGGCGTTCCCCAGTCGCCGACGTGGTTCTCGCGGACGACCTGCTCGCCGACGAAGGTGAGCATCCGGACCAGTGCGTCGCCGATGATCGTCGTGCGCAAGTGTCCGGCGTGCATCTCCTTCGCCACGTTCGGGCTCGAATAGTCGACTATGACGGTGCGCGGGGTTTCCGCCGGGGTAACTCCGAGGCGCTGGTCTGTGGCTTGCTGTTGCACCGATTGTGCAAGGAATCCGTCGTCGAGGGTGAGGTTGATGAAACCCTGGGGTGCCACCTCGACCGAGCTGCATACTTCTTCCAGCCGGGCGGCTGCGACGACTTCGCCGGCCAGTTGCCCCGGATTGGAACCCAGGCGCTTGGCGACCGCGATCGCCCCGTTCGCCTGGAAGTCGATACCGGGCCGAGTCGATGGGCGGAGGACCGGATCGGTTCCCGGCACGACGGAGTCAAAGGCCTCTCTGAGACGCTGATCGAGGGTCTGGTACACACCGGGCACCCTTTCATCGTCGCGTAGGTTCAGGGGCTCGTGAAAAATGGTCCCCAAGCCGCGCTTCGCTTCGAGGCAGTCGACCTCGACCGTCTGGCCACGCCGATCCTTCATTCCGTCGACTGGACCGTCCAGCCCGGCGAGCGCTGGGTCGTTCTCGGTCCCAACGGTTCGGGCAAGACGACCATGTTCGAGCTGGCATCCGGCTATCTCCATCCGACTCGAGGGACTGTCCATATCCTCGGACACCGGCTTGGGCGCGTCGACGTTCGCCGGCTTCGCGAGCACATAGGCGTGGTCTCGTCCGCCGTCGCCAAGAAACTCGTCCCTTCGGTAAGCGCTACAGGGGTCGTCGTGTCCGCGCTTCATGGCGCGCTCGAGCCGTGGTGGCACGCCTACTCCGAAGCCGAGCTCGAGCGGGCACGTGGCCTCCTCGCCCAGGCCGGGTTCGCGGCTATCGAGGATCGACCCTTCGGAGTCTTGTCGGACGGCGAGCGACAGCAGGTGCTCCTGGCGAGAGCTCTGATGACCGAACCGTCTCTGCTCCTTCTCGACGAACCTGCAGCAGGCCTCGACATGGGAGGTCGCGAACGTCTCGTCGCCCGGATGGGAGGCCTCGCAGTTGACCCGTCGAGCCCCCCGATCGTGATGATCACCCATCACGTGGAGGAGATCCCGTCTGGATTCACCCACGTGCTGTTGCTGAGGGAGGGGCGGTTGGTGACCGCTGGGCCGATCGAGGATTGCCTGACGGCCTCCTCACTTTCGGCGACGTTCGGGATGGAGCTGCTTCTCGAAGGATCGGCCGGCCGGTGGCACAGCCGAGCCAGGGAGGTTTAACCGAGGTGCTGTCTTAGGAACGCGACCGTGCTGCCCCAAGCCTTCTTGGACAGCTCGGAGTCGTAGGTTCCGAGGAGGTTGTCGTGGTTGTTGAAGGCGTGGCCACCGGGATATCGGATGAGCTCCGGTTTGCGGCCGGTGCCGGCAGCGATCTTTTCAGCTAGCTGGTCGGCCTGGCTGGCGGGAACGAACTGGTCTCCCTCGGCGACGTGAACGAGCACAGCCGCCTGCAGGCCGGCGTAGTCATCGGGAAGGCTGCCCACGGGGTAATACGCGATCGCTGCCGCGATCTTCCCGCCTTCTTGAACGGCGAGCTGAAGGGCGAACGCCCCGCCCATGCAAAAACCGACGATCCCGACCCTCTCACCGGTGACCTCGTCCCTCGAGAGCAGATAGTCGACCGCACCGCGGAGGTCGCGTGCCGCCCGATCCACCGGCAGCTCTTGCATCAGCCGCCCGGCCTCATCGGCGTTGTGGGTGGTGGATCCGCCATACAAGTCGGGCGCGAGGGCGACAAAGCCATCCTGTGCGAGCCGGTCGACGATGTTCGCTATATGTGTGGTGAGACCCCACCATTCCTGGATCACGATCACGCCCGGGCCGCTGCCCGAAGGCGGCAACGCGAGGTAACCGTGAGCCTCGCTTCCGTTGCTCGCGAAAGTGACGTTCTGGCGAGGGTTCGAGTTCTCAGCCACGTTCATTTCCTCCCCTGGCACGCCTCTCAGTCGCGCGCCGCCAGAGGACGGTACCCGCTTCCGCGGGATTTGATCAGTTGTGATCGGCTCTGGTCAGTTGTCCGAGAAGACGGTCGAAAGCCTCGCGTCGACGTCGGAGACCGCGTAGAGGTTCCGCTCGAGGGTCTCGGTCAGCCAGCGCTCGACCTCGGTCCTGGACTCTCCTTCGGGAAGTACTCCCCAGAGGTCGAGCAGGGTGTCTTGGACCAAGGAGGCCGGCACGGACACCTGACCTTCGAGCTGGCGGCGGAAAGCGGCCAGGACGGAGTCCGCGTCCTCGGGGTTGACGGACTCGTCGTCCATTTCGTTGATCGGAGCGGGGGCTTCGGTCACGACTCCAGATTAGAGGCAGTGGCGGCGGTTCCGCGGGTCATAGGTGCGGATCGGCGAAAACAGGCGGTCGCTTCTCGAAATATGCGGCCACCGCCTCCACCTGGTTGGGGCTGCCGATCAACGCGCCCATCTCCCGGGACTCGTCGAGCAGCTGCTGTTGGAGGGGAATCTGGCCGGCCTGGTTGAGGAGCCGCTTCGCGGCCCGAATCGCGTCGGGGCTCGAGCTGGCGATCTGCGCAGCGAGCTCGAGCGCCGCTTCGCGAGGTTTGTCGGTGACCCTGCTCGCCAGTCCCAGCTTCAGCGCTTCCTCGCCCGAGACCATCCGCCCGGTGAAGGTCAACTCCTTCGCCACCTCGAGGCCGACCAGCTGGCGCAGCATGAAGGTGCCGGTCATGTCCGGGATCAGCCCCCACCGCATCTCCAGGACCGAGATCCGCGCGTCGGGCGCCACGATCCGGATATCGGCGCCCAGGGCTACCTGGAAGCCTCCGCCCAAGGCCACCCCGTGGATCGCCGCGATGACCGGCACCGGCAGTTCCGTCCACCCGTAGGCGGCCTGCTGGCCGTGGTTGGCGATCCGCCCGGGCGGCCGGTCCCCGAGCTGCCGCACCCGGCCCCGGGTCCCTTCGCTGGCCATCGCCTGGAAAGACGTGAAGTCGAGGCCGGCGCAGAAACCCCGCCCCTCGCCTGATAGGACCACGGCCCGTACGGAGGGATCGGCGGCGAGTTTCGCGCTGGTCTCGACGAGCGCGTCGAACATCGCCTGGTCGAGGGCGTTGAGCTTGTCCGGCCGGTTCAGCCGCACGTCGGCGACACCCTCCTTGATGGCAACGGTTACACGCTCGGCTGCTTGCTCGGCTGCTTGCTCGGTCATCTGGCGGTACCTCCCTCGGCCGTGGTCAATGCTAAGGGAGCCGTTACTGCCGGCGGCGGGGATGGGGTCCCCGCCTGCCGGAGGAGCCGGGGTTAGGGGCCCCGGCGGGTCAGTGTTACTGCGAAGATGACTGGATGCCCGAGTCCCTGGCCCGTCTGGAGACGGATCTAGCCGAGATCGTGGGCCCGGGCCACGTCCTGACCGATCCTGGCACCAAGGCGGCGTTCGAGACGGACTGGACCAGGAGGTTCAACGGGGCTGCGCTGCTGGTCGTTCGCCCGGAGTCGACCGACGAGGTCGCACGAGTTGTGGCTGCGTGCGCCGGCGCGGGAGTTCCGGTCGTAACGCAGGGAGGAAACACAGGGCTGGTCGGGGGCGCCGTTCCCGGACCGGCGGGGCCCGCCCCGGTCGTGTTGAGCACCTCCCGGTTGACCTGGATGGAGCAACCCGACCCTGTGGCGGCGCAGGTCACCGCCGGTGCGGGCGTCACCCTCGCACGCCTCCAGCAGGCCGCACGTGAGGTGGGGTTGTCCTTCCCCGTGGACCTGGCCGCCCGGGACAGCGCAACAGTCGGCGGCCTCGTAGCGACGAACGCCGGCGGGCTGCACGTGCTTCGGTACGGCTCGACGCGCGCCCAGGTGATCGGGCTCGAGGTTGTCCTCGCCGACGGGACGGCGGTGTCGCGCCTGGGAGGGCTGGTCAAGGACAACACCGGCTATGACCTCTCCCAGCTCATGGTCGGCTCCGAGGGGACCCTCGGAGTCGTCACCGCGGCCCGCCTCCGGCTGGTACCGGCACAGAACGAGCGGGTCGTCGCGCTCTTGGGCCTCGGTGGCGTCGGATCGGCGTTGGACGCGCTCGACGTGCTGCGCCGGCGGGCGGAGGGGCTTCAGGCGGCCGAGTTGTTCTTCGAGGACGGACTCCACCTGGTCACGTCCTACTCGGGCGCCGGGGATCCGTTGCCCCGGCGATGGCCGGTCTACCTGCTGGTCGAGTGCGCGGGAGTCCGCGACGTGAGCGAGTCGTTGTTCGACGCCTTGATGGCGCTGGAGCTGGATGAGTCGGCGACCGCCGCCGCGACCGACCCCGCCGGCATGGAGCGACTTTGGTCCTACCGGGAGCGCCACACGGAGGCTATTTCGACCCTCGGCATCCCGCACAAGCTGGACGTGACCCTGCCGCTCCGCCAGCTCGAGGATTTTGTGGACAGCGTGCGAGAAGCGGTGGAAAAGGCGGCCCCCGGCTCGCAACTCGTGCTCTTCGGTCATGTCGGGGACGGAAACCTGCACGTCAACGTTGTGGGGCCTGACCCTGAGGACGAGACCGTCGACGAAGCCGTCCTGGATCTGGTCGCCAGCCTTGGCGGCTCGATCAGCGCCGAGCACGGGGTGGGACGGGCGAAGACGAAATGGCTCCACCTGTCCCGGTCGCCGGCGGAGCTTGCGGCCATGCGGGCAGTGAAATCCGCTCTCGATCCCACGGGGCTGCTCAATCCGGGTGTGTTGCTCGAGTAGCGGTGATTCGATTCCGTCAAACGCGGGTAGTGAGCCAGGCTTAGTAGACCTACCTGCTCGTGACGTTTGTCACAATCCGTACCGTCAACGCTTAGTGCCGTTAACCTATTCGGCCAAGAAAAGACAAGGCGCCCGGGTGACCGTCCTAGAGACCGCCGACGGGGCGCCGTAAGCCAACCTCCGCCATTCCCCTTTCCAGCGGAGGCCCGCGCTGGTCGCTTCCCCTAATCCTTCAGCTCTGAAGAGCTCTTCGCGGCCGGCGCGCTGACGAAAGGGTTCCCCCCCAAAGTGAACACAACTGAAAGCAGTCCCACGCCCGAATGCGGGGTTGGTACAGGCCGTCCTGATTTCGGCCGCACCAGCCCCAGACCCGCCGGCTTCCGCCGGCGCCGCCCCGGTCGCCTCCCCAAGCAGGTCGCCCTCGTGGCCGCCACTGCGGCAGCAGGCCCCCTTCTCCTGCTCGGAAACCAGACCCACCTGTCGCGGACGTCGGCGAACCCGGCCGTCCACACCCCCCTGCACATCAGCAACGCCGCCTACAGCGCTCCCTCACCGCCGGCGAACACCCCCGGTGCCGTGGCTGGATTCGGCTCGGCCGCCGGGCTCGGCGGACCGGGTGCCAACCTCACCAAGCCGGTAGCCGGGTTCGCGGCAACCCCGTCCAGCAACGGTTACTGGCTCACCGCCGGCGACGGCGGGGTGTTCAACTACGGCGACGCCGGGTACTTCGGATCGCTCGGCGGGATCCGCGTCAACTCCCCCATTGTCGGGATCGCCGCCACGCCAACCGGGAACGGATACTGGCTCGTCGGCTCCGACGGAGGTGTCTTCACATTTGGTGACGCCGGCTACTTCGGTTCAACCGGCGCTCAGCATCTCAACTCCCCGATCGTCGGGATCGCCTCGACGCACACCGGGCACGGGTACTGGCTGGTCGCGTCGGACGGCGGCGTCTTCACCTTTGGGGACGCGGCCTTTCACGGTTCGTTGGGCGGGGTGCAGCTCAACAAGCCGATCGTCGGCCTTGCGGGCACCCCGACCGGAGCCGGCTACTGGCTGGTCGGTTCCGACGGGGGTGTCTTCACCTTCGGAGACGCCGGCTACTTCGGTTCCACCGGCGCTCAGCATCTCAACGCCTCGATAGTGGGCATCGCCTCGTCGACAAGCGGCCGCGGGTACTGGCTCGCCGCGGCCGACGGCGGAGTCTTCAACTTCGGCGACGCGACTTATCTCGGTTCGCTCGCCACCGAGCCGTCCGGCACCCAGGTGGCAACCATCGGTGCCGCCCGGAACGGAGCCGGGTACTGGGCGGCGACCAGGCCAACTCCCCCTCCGCCCGATCCCCCGGCAACCGTAGGAGCCGCTTCGGTCGTCGGGCCGCAGGGACGGCCGCTCGGCACGTTCCTCGTCACCTGCTACGACCTGGGTGGCAACACGGCGACCGGCACCCCGGTCAACAGCCAAACCGTCGCAGTCGACCCGTCGGTGATCCCGCTCGGAAGCCACATCTACGTCGACGGCGCCGGAACTCGGATCGCACAGGACACCGGGGGCTCGATCGTCGGTCACCGCCTCGACATCTGGGAGCCCACGGCCGCGCAGTGCAACGCGTGGGGCGCCCAGAACCGTGAGGTGTGGTTGCAGAGCTGAGCACGGATTCCCGCACCGCCTCGTAGGCTCGGGGCGGTGAAGTTCGATGCCCTCGTGGTCGTATCTTTCGGTGGCCCCGAAGGCCCCGACGATGTCATGCCGTTCTTGCAGAACGTCGTCCGGGGCCGGGCCGTCCCGACGGAACGGCTCGAAAAGGTCGCCGGGCAGTACGACCGCTTCGGCGGGGTGAGCCCGATCAACGAGCTCAACCGCCGGCTCATCGACGACATCCGAAGAACCCTTACCGCGCAAGACCGCGAGCTGCCCGTCTACTGGGGAAACCGCAACTGGTACCCGTACCTCGATGATGTGATCGAGGAGATGCGCGACGACGCCATCGAACGGGCTGCTGCGTTTGTCACCTCGGCCTACTCGTCATACAGCAGCTGCCGGCAGTACATCGAGGACATCGAGGCGGCGCGGGAACGTGTCGGTCTCGACGCGCCCGAGGTCATCAAACTCCGACCTTTTTTCAACCATCCCGGATTCGTCGAGCCACTTGCCGACGGGTTGCGTGAGGCGCTCAAAGAGCACCCGGATGCTGCAGTACTGATGACAGCCCACAGCATCCCGGCGGCCATGGCAGGCGCGTCCGACTATGAACGCGAGCTTTGCGACGTTGCGAACGTCGTCGGCCAGAGCGCCGGCGCGCTCACCTGGCAGATCGTCTACCAGAGCCGTTCCGGGCGTCCCGGACAGCCGTGGCTCGGGCCGGACATCAACGACGCGATCAACGAACTGAACGACAAGACGAAGACGGTCGTCGTCGTGCCGATCGGTTTCGTCTCAGACCACATGGAAGTCGTGCACGACCTCGACCTCGTCGCGAAGGACACCGCCGCCAAACGCGGCATCGAGCTCATCAGGACGCCGACGCCCGGAACCGATCCGCGCTTCGCGGGCATGGTGCTTGACCTGGTGGCCGAAGCAGAGAATCCGGAGGTGACGCCGAAAGTGATCGGCGACTTACCAGCCTCACTGTTTCCGTGCCGGACCGGTTGCTGCCCTTCGGGATCGGTAGATTCGATCAACAGTGCCCAACCAACCTGACGCCCAAGAGCTCGACGCCCTGAGACGCGAGACCGGAGCGCGCCTGTCGCAGCTGCTCGAGCGCCGCGACTCCGCGGAACGCGTCGCCGTGCTCGGCGCCGGCAGTGACGACCTCGACTCGGGGCGCGCTTACCTCAAACTTCTCGCTGCCGGCGGGTTCGCGGTTCCGACCTGGCCCGTCGAGTACGGCGGGATGGGTCTCGGCAAGGCCGAAGCCAACGTGGTCAGGTCCGTCCTGTCGGGGTTCAAAGCACCGGACCTTTATCCGTTCCTCGTCGGCATCGACCTGGTCGGGCCGACCATTCTCGCCCACGGGAACGTGGAGCAGAAGGCGCGCTGGCTCCCACCCTTGCGAAGCGGCGAGGAGATCTGGTGCCAGATGTTCTCAGAGCCTGACGCCGGCTCCGATCTCGCCGGGCTCAAGGCGCGGGCAACGAGGGACGGTGATGGATGGAGAATCACCGGATCGAAGGTGTGGACGTCGAGGGCTCATTACTCCGAGTGGGGTCTGTTGTTGGCGAGACACGATCCGAGCATTCCCAAGCACAAGGGCATCACCGCGTTCGGTCTCGACATGTCGTCGCGAGGCGTGACAGTGCGGCCGCTCGTGCAGATGAACCGCGACGCTCATTTCAACGAAGTGTTCATGGACGACGTGTGGCTTCCCGACACCGACAGGATCGGTGATATCGGGCAGGGCTGGGCGGTCGGGATCACCTGCCTTTCCTTCGAGCGCGGAGCACTTGGGGGCGGGCTTGGGGTCACTTTCGATCAGATGCGCCGGCTCGCCGCGAGGATCCCAGATTCAGCGTCACCCGCGGTTCTTCGCGATCAACTCGCCTCCCGGATCGCGGAGTACAGGATCGCCGGCTGGTCTGCGGAGAGAGCAAAGGCGGAGCGGGCCGCCGGGCGGCCGCCCGGTCCGGAGGATTCGCTGTCGAAGCTGCGCGGCACGGCGTTCATAAAGAAACTGGCATCGCTAGGGATGACGACCGAGGGTGCGGAAGCAACCGTTGGTGCGGATGATCCGGACGAGTGGGAGACGATGTTCTTGATGAGCCCGTCGTTGTCGATTCGTGGCGGCACCGACGAGATCCAACACAACATCCTCGGAGAGAGGGTCCTCGGGCTGCCGCCCGAGCCGAGGGTCGACAAGGACAAGCCGTTCTCGGAAACTCTGTAATCGAGCCCGGCCGGGGCCCTAACCCGGCCTCCTCCGGGAGCGTGGGGGCCCCTGCCCCACGCCCGGCCGTGCTGATGCGATCTAACCGGTAACGATGCGACGGAAGCCTTCGGCGAGACGACCGTCTACCCATCCAGCCCGTCGTCCGTTGTCGGAGAGAAACGTGCGGACGAAGTCGGTCAGCTCCCCCTCGCGGTCGCCGATCTGGCTGACGTGAGAGCGCAGCGCGGCCATCTTGCGATCGAATGTATCGGTGACATCCACGTAGGTGTCGGACGAGGGTGCCCCCATGAGCCATACCTCTGGCACCGTGTGAGGCTGGAAGCCGGCCTCCGCCAGCTCGGGGAACGCGAAGATGTTGCGGGCGTCCGGATAGACGGCGCACATCGCGGCTTCGCCGACCGCGAGATGGTCCGGGTGGCTGGCGAAGATCCGGTCCCACATGCGATCAGGGCTCGGGGCCAGAACGCGCTGCGGGCGGGTCTCTCGGATAACCCGGGTGATGTCCTTGCGCAGCTCGATCGACGCCTCGACCTGCCCGTCCGGGTACCCGAGCCACACCAGTTCCTTGACCCCCACCTCCGCCGCGGCCGCCTCTTGCTCCTTCCGGCGAATCACGCGCATCTGGTCCCGGGATACCGATGGATCCGAGCCGCCGGCAGCCCCGTCCGTCACTACGCAATACGTCACCGTGGCACCGGCGTCGGTCCAACGGGCAACGCTCCCCGCGGCACCGAAGTCGACGTCGTCGGGATGGGCAAACACGACCAGGATGCGATCGGGAACGTCTTCCACGGGTTGAACGTACCGTGAGTTCGACACGGATGGGGCCCTCAACCGCAAGGTATGCTGGCGGTGTCCGGGCCGACCAGACGGGAAGGGCCTGAAGGCCCCGGCCCGGCGAGCGTGTTGCGTCGCGCTCCGAGCTGAGTTTTGTATGACATTCGGTTTCTTCGGGACATCCGGGGCGCTTAGCCGCTCATTTGTCCCTCAAAAGCGAGATGTCCCACAAAACCATCTACCGGAGAGCGACTCGTCCCACGCAAAGCCGATCCCGTCAAGACCTGGAACTCATCAAAAAAGGAGGCCACCAATGGCCGACCCGTCCTCTCCCCCATACAAGGTCGCCGACATCAGCCTCGCCGACTTCGGCCGCAGGGAGATCAACCTCGCCGAGGTGGAGATGCCCGGCCTGATGTCGCTGCGGGCCGAATACGGCGACAGCAAGCCACTCGCCGGCGCACGCATCAGCGGCTCGCTGCACATGACCGTCCAGACGGCCGTGCTCATCGAGACCCTCGTCCATCTAGGCGCCGAGGTTCGCTGGGCGAGTTGCAACATCTTCTCCACGCAGGATCACGCTGCGGCGGCGATCGCCAAGGCGGGCATCCCAGTCTTCGCCTGGAAGGGTGAGACCCTCGAGGAGTACTGGTGGTCCACCGAACAGGCTCTCCGGTGGCCCGATGGAGAGGGCCCCAACATGATCCTCGACGATGGTGGCGACGCCACTTTGCTGGTGCATCTCGGTGTCGAGTCCGAGCGCGACGGGAAGACCCCCGACCTCGGTCCGGAAGACTCGGAGGAGTACGGCATCATCCTCGGCACGCTGAACAAGACGCTGCGCGAAGACGGCAAGCTTTGGACCCGAACTGCAGAGGCGATCAAAGGCGTAACCGAGGAAACCACCACAGGCGTCCACCGTCTCTATCAACGTCACGAGGAGGGAACCCTGCTGTTCCCCGCCATCAACGTCAACGACTCGGTGACCAAGTCGAAGTTCGACAACCTCTACGGTTGCCGTCACTCGCTCATCGACGGCATCAACCGGGCCACCGATGTGATGATCGCCGGCAAGGTCGCGGTGGTCTGCGGATTCGGGGACGTGGGCAAGGGGTGCGCGCAATCGCTCCGCGGCCAAGGTGCCCGCGTCATCGTCACCGAGGTCGACCCGATCTGTGCTTTGCAGGCCGCGATGGAGGGCTACCAGGTGCTCACCCTCGACGACGTCGTCGGCACAGCAGACGTATTCGTGACCGCCACCGGCAACCGCGACATCATCCCCGTCGACCTGATGTCTCGGATGAAGCACAACGCGATCGTGTGCAACATCGGCCACTTCGACAACGAGATCGACATGGCCGGCCTAGCCCGTTTCCCCGGCATAAAGCGCACCAACATCAAGCCACAAGTCGACTCTTGGGACTTTCCCGACGGGCACTCGGTGATAATCCTCGCCGAAGGACGTCTGGTGAACCTGGGCTGCGCAACCGGGCATCCGAGCTTCGTCATGTCGGCGAGTTTCACCAACCAGGTTCTCGCGCAGATCGAGCTGTTCACCCGGACCGAGCACTATCCGACCGGTGTGTACGTGCTTCCCCGGCACCTCGACGAGAAGGTCGCCCGGCTGCACCTCGACAAGCTCGGCGTCCGGCTGACCCAGATGACCGACAAGCAGGCCGCGTACCTCGGAGTCGACCCGGGCGGTCCGTTCAAGTCGGAGCTGTACCGGTACTGAGCCGATCGTGAGCGAGACGGTCGGGGTCTACCCGGGCACGTTCGACCCTCCGACGGTCGCCCACGTGGCGATCGCCGAGGCGGCGTGGCGGCAGGGTGGCCTCGACCGGCTCGTCCTCGCTGTCTCGAACTCCCCACTCGGAAAAAAGGACTCGGGCGTCTCTCAGCTCGACCAACGTGTCCGGCTCCTCGACGCGGTCGCAGCAACGAGGACATGGCTCTCGGTCGCCGTCAACGACGGCGGCCTGATCTCCGACATCGCCGCCGGCTACGACGCGGTGGTGCTCGGCAGCGACAAGTGGCTCCAGGTCACCGATCCCGGCTGGTACGGCGGGTCGGGCTCCGCGCGTGATGCTGCCGTGGCCCTGCTTCCCCGCGTACTCCTCGCGCCACGACACGGCGTCGTGCCTGCGGACCTTCCCGCCGGCGCGCTGGTGCTGCAACTTCCTTTGGAGCACGGAATCGTGTCGTCGAGCGGCGTTCGCGACGGCAACATCGAGTGGCTGGCCGAGGACGCTCTCGACCTGTGGACCCCGCCTATTCCCTGAGGGGAATGAAGGGGGTGCTGGCCGCGGCCGAGGTCGCGCCATTACCCTTACTCGGATGCGTATCGCCGGCCCCGACAACGCGTGAGTCTTTTGGTTCTTGCAGGCATTTGTCTCGGGGTGGCGCAGCTGCTCGGAATCTACGGACTGCTCACCCGTAAGGCGGATCTCATCTTCGCCGTCGTGATGGTGGCGTTGCTGGCGGCCGCGGTAATCCTGGGTCTCGACTGGGCGTACCACCGGGTCCACTGAGCACGGCCGGGTAGGGAAAATCGATCATGGTCGATTTTCGCTACCCACTAAGGCTCCCCGCTGCTGCGAGGAAGCCGGCGGTCAGCGCCCGGTGAAGACCGGATCCCGTCTCTCGAAGCTTGCCTTGGTGCCTTCGGCGAAGTCGGCGGTGGTGCGAAGGCGGGTCTGCTCGGCGTCCTCCCGCTCGGTCGCGCGAGCAACCTCGTCGGCCAGATTCCCGCGCATCGTCTGACGGATCGACCGGACCGCGAGGGGCGCCGAGCCGGCGATCTCCCTGGCCAGCTCCCTCGCCGCGGCGCGCAGGCCGTCAAGGGGTGCAAGCCGGTCGAGCAGGCCAATGCGCGCCGACTCTTCGCCGCCGATCCGCCGGCCCGTGTAAAGCATCTCGAGCGCGCGCTGCTCCCCGACAATGCGCGGCAACGTGACGGTCAAACCGAAACCCTGATGAAAGCCGAGCCGCGCGAAGTTGGCCGCGAAGCGCGCTTCGGGGGCTCCCACACGAAAGTCGGCCGAACAAGCCACGCCGAGCCCGCCACCGATGGCAGCGCCCTGGACGGCTACGACCACGGGGAGTTCCGCCCGGAAGAGCCGAACGGCTTCTTGGTAGAGGGTCATCACGCCCTCCGTGGGCAGAGGCGCGGCGTCGCTCTCCTGATGAAAATCAGCGCCGGCGCAGAAATGCTTTCCTTCGGAGCAGAGGAGGATCGCGCGGCAGGAGGGATCTTTGTCGAGCGCCGAGTAAGCGTCGGCGAGGTTGCGGATGAGCGAGGCATCGAAGAAGTTGTTTGGTGGGCGATGGATCTCAACCTCTGCAACGAAGTCTTCGCCGACATCCACTGTCACGTCACCAAAGCGTTCTGCCATCAGGGGGCCAGGGTAGCTGGGCGGGCCTTACTTCGATACGAGCGCGAGCCTGCGCGCGGCTTCCTCGAGAACTTCGAGGCGCTTGCAGAACGCGAAGCGAACGAGCGGTCGCGGTGCAGTCGGGTCGTCGTAGAACGCCGATGCGGGAACCGCAACCACGCTGGA
The DNA here is from genome assembly GCA_036378675.1 of Acidimicrobiales bacterium. Classification (NCBI taxonomy): domain Bacteria; kingdom Bacillati; phylum Actinomycetota; class Acidimicrobiia; order Acidimicrobiales; species Acidimicrobiales bacterium. The sequence goes on along the minus strand of DASUWA010000004.1, from coordinate 7,723 downwards.
GCGCGCGGGGAGGTTGAGGCAGAACTCGCGTCCGTCTTTTTCTCCCAACGGGCTGATGTCGGCCACGACGAAGTAGGTGGCGGCCGGCCGGTGGACCTCGAGCCCTGCCTTTTCGAGGCCCGCGCAGAGAATGTCCCGGCGCTGCTTCAAAGCGTCGGCGGCGCCTCGGAAGTAGGTGTCGGGAAGCGACAGTCCGGCCGCCACGGCCGGCTGGAAGGGACCCGCGTTTACGTAAGTGAGGAACTGCTTAACGGCGCGGACCGCGCCGACGAGCTCGGGTGTGCCGGTCACCCAGCCGACCTTCCACCCAGTGACCGAGAAGGTCTTGCCGGCGCTGGAGATGGACACGGTGCGCTCAGCCATGCCGGGCAGGGTGGCCAGCGGAATGTGATTCCCGTCGAAGATCAGGTGCTCGTAGACCTCGTCGGTGACCGCGATCAGGTCGCGTTCGGCGCACAGACGGGCGACGGCCTCCAGCAGGTCGCGAGGGAAAACGGTTCCGGTGGGGTTGTGCGGAGAGTTGACGATGATCAGCCGGGTCCGGGGGGTGATGGCGGCCGCGAGCCGGTCGGGGTCGAACGTCCAAACCGGCGGCTCGAGCGGAACCGGGACAGGCTGGGCGCCGGCGATGGCGACCGCGGCCTTGTAAGAGTCGTAGAAGGGCTCGAACAGGATCACCTCGTCGCCCCGGTCGCAGAGAGCTATGACAGCCGCGGTGATCGCTTCGGTCGCCCCCGCGGTGACCAGCACCTGCGTGTCCGGGTCGACATCCACCCCGTAGAACCGCTTCTGGTGACCTGCGATCGCGTGGCGGAGCTCGGCGGCGCCGATGCCCGGCGGGTACTGGTTGCGGCCGGACCGGATCGCCTCGACTGCTGCCTCGAGGACCTCCGGTGGCCCGTCCTCGTCCGGAAAACCCTGGCCGAGGTTGATCGAGCCCGTCCTCTCTGCCAAAGCGGACATCTCCGCGAAAACTGTCGTCCCGAAGGCTTGGTACCTCGGGTTGAGAAACGGCCTCCCGGGGCTGCCCATGACCGGTCAGGGTAGGGCGGCTAGGAAGACGGAGAATTTTCTCCGGATCGGACTTCGGGTCCTCGACGGTGGCCGTGCGAGCAGTCCTGGGCGCCCCCTAGCGGCGATTCGCCGGGGGCGCCGGCGGGTATTGGCTACGAATGGTTGCCGCGTCCCTGCGGGGGCTCCCGCAGTTGGACTCGGCCGCGGGAAGGCGGCTAGGTTCGTCCACCGACTTGATACGCATCGCGAGGCTCCTACGAGCCGCGCCCGCCTCCGGCTTTCGCGGACGTGGCTTCGTGAAGCGGACGATGGCAGGAAGGATCGTTGCCGTTGTCTTGTTCGGCGCGCCCCTGGTGCTGTCGGGATTGGGGCCCTCCACGTGGGCGGGCGCGGATCCGAGCGGAAACGGCGGCGCCCAGATCGGGGCCACAAAACAGCAGATCGCGGCCCTGCAGGGCCAGGTCTCGGCCGGCGCCAGCGCCATCCACAGCCTCGCACTCGCCTACGACCAGGCGAGCCTGCAGGCCGAGATACTGGGCCAGCAGGTGGCCTCAGACGAGGCGCAGATCGCCCAACTTCGAGAGAAGGTCTCGACCGACGAGAATGCGCTGCGCAAGGAGGCGATCCTGAGCTACACCGGCGGGACGGTCACCTCGACCGGAAACCTGCCCGCGGGCGCGGATCCCTCGATCCGGGCCGAATACCTGCAGGTGGCGACTGGTGACATGACCGACACCGTCGACCAGTACCGCTTCGAGCAGACCCAGCTGAGCGCCGCGGCGGCCAACCTGGAGCGCCAGGAGCTGGCCACCCAGGCTGCCGCCGACAAGGTTTCCGCCGTCAGGGCGGCGGCCCTCCGAGAGGCCGAGGCCGAGCAGGCTCAGTTAACGAGCCTGCAGAGCAAGCTCGGGTCCCTCGAGGCTGCCCGGACGCAAGGTCTGCCGGTGAACGGCGGCATCGTGACCGTCGTCCGCTCCCTAGTTTCGGGCGGGGGCGCCGGGGGCGTCTGGCTCCAGCTTCGCCAATGCGAGTCGGGCGACAACTACCAGGCCAACACCGGCAACGGCTTCTACGGGGCCTACCAGTTCAGCCAGTCGACGTGGAGCAACCTCGGCTACCCCGGGCGCGCCGACCTCGAACCTCCAGGGATGCAGGACCAGGCGGCCCAGAAGCTCCAGTCTGAGTCGGGCTGGGGCCAGTGGCCGGCTTGCTCTGCAGCGCTCGGCCTTTCCTGATCAGCGGGGGCATCCACCGGCTGGCCTTATGAGCGCGTTACGGTTCCAGACCCACCATGGCCGACGACATCTCACTGTCCGATAGCTCCACCTTCAGCTGCCCCCGGTGCAACGCCGAGGTGACCGAGAGGTTCTGGGGTCCGTGTGGGTCGTGCCGAGAAGCGCTGGTCAGCTCGATCAGGGGCGACGCTCATGACGTGCAATCCGACCGATTCGAACCGGTGTCGAATGTGACCCCGAACTTCGTGGCGACCAAGGACTGATCTACCACTCCTCATCGCCGAGGAAACGAGCGTCGGCGTCCCCCGCCCCGCAACGGGCGTTCGAGCAGCAACCGATAACCCGCTGCCCGAAGGGCGGCGGGTTGCCCGAGGCCCTCGGGCCTCGGCGGCCTTTCTTCGCCTGCACCCACCTCCCTGCCCACGACGGCGCCTACCACAGCCCCCTGAGCGACTCGTCGACCGCCGCCGGCAAGGCCACCGCCGGCGCCGGCAGAGCGAGATCTTCGTCTCGCGCTCTCACCGGGCGGTGTTCAAGGAGCAGATCGACCTCCGGCGGCAGAAAACGACTTCGCTGCGCGTAGCTGTGCTTGTCCCCTCGCCCGAACGGCCCGCTGTGGTGGTAGCGCAGGGGTGCATAAATATGCAGATGCTCCTTGGCTCGGGTGACCGCCACGTAGAAAAGGCGCCTCTCCTCTTCGATCTCCCCGCGGCTGCCGGTCGCCATATCCGAGGGGAACCTTCCCTCGGCAGCGTCGATGATGTGCACGACCCGCCACTCGCCTCCTTTCGCGGAATGCACCGTCGACAGGATCACGTAGTCGTCGTCGAGGAGCGGCGGACCTGCCAGGTCACCAGTCGACGCCGGCGGGTCGAGGGTCAGCTCCGCAACCATCCGCGCCGTGGTCTCGTAGCCCGAGGCCAGCCGCCCCAAGGCGTCCAGGTCTCGTAGGCGAACATCGGGGTTGTCGTAGCGGCGCCGGAGCAGGGGGTCCAAGCCCTCGCGCAGCCTGTCTACCTGAGCGCCCGGAGACCAGGTCTCCCCCCTGCAATCGGAAAGGGCGCCGCCGAGGGACTGGAAATCCCCCGAAGCCCGGACGGGAAGGCACTCGCCGGTTTCGAGGAACACCGCGAGCGGGTCACCCATATCCGAAGACACGCCGATTCGCTCCATCACCTTCCGAGCGCCCGCCGGCCCAACACCCTCCATCAGCTGAAGCAGGCGGTACCACGCGAGCCCGTCCTTCGGGTTGTCGAGGACGCGCAAGGCGGCGAGTAAGTCCCTGATGTGCGCTGCCTCGAGGAAACGCAGCCCTCCGTACTTCACGAACGGGATCCCCCGCCGGCGAAGTTCCACCTCCAGCAGGTCACTGTGATGAGCAGACCTGAACAGCACCGCCTGGTCTCGCAACGCGACACCCGCCTCGTGATGCTCGAGGATCACGTCCGCAACCGCATCAGCTTGTGATGCCTCGTCGGGGCACGTCGCAAGCACCGGCCTGCCTCCACCGGCCTGCTCGGTCCACAGGTGCTTGCTGTAGCCCTCGCTCGCTTGCGCGAGCACCGCATTGGCCAGGTCGAGGATCGGCTGCGTGGAGCGGTAGTTGCGCTCGAGCTTCACCAAAGTCGTTCCGGGGAAGAGCGCCGGGAAGTCAAGCATGTTGCGCACAGTCGCCGCCCTGAACGAGTAGATCGACTGCGCGTCGTCGCCGACGACCGTCAATTGGCGGCCGCGGGGCCGCAACGCCATGACGATCTCGCCCTGCAGCAGGTTGGTGTCCTGGTACTCGTCGACCAGTACGTGGTCGTAAGCGCGCGCGAGCGCCTCGCCCACCGCGGCATCCGCCGCCGCGGCACGCCAGTAAAGCAACAGGTCGTCGAAGTCGAGCAGCGACTGTGCCCTCTTCCTGCTGGTGTACACGGAAAAAACCTCCCCGATCGTCTGCTCATGCTCCTGCACCCAGGGAAAGTGCCGGCGCAGCACGGGTCCGAGAGGCTCCTGCGCGCTGATCACCCGCGAATAGACCGACGCCAGGGTGTCCTTCCTCGGAAAACGACGCCTCCGCTGGCCTGTCCCATCCTCGGCCCCTCCCACTTCCTGCCTCGCCAGGTGCATGAGGTCCGCGGCGTCACCCTGGTCGATGACGGTGAAACCGTCCCCCAATCCAAGAGCATCGGCGTGCTGCCGGAGTAGCCGGTGAGCTACCGAGTGGAAAGTGCCGGCGTGAACTCGCCTGGCGACCTCGGGACCCACCAAAGGTGCCAGTCGGCGGATCATCTCCTCCGCAGCGCGCCGGCTGAACGTGACGAGCAGGATCCGGTCCGGCGCGGTTCCGGTGTCGACCAGTCGAGCGAGCCGAGCAACCAGCGTCCGCGTCTTGCCGGTGCCTGCGCCGGCGACGATGAGCAGCGGCCCGTCCTCGTGCTCGACCGCCCCTCGCTGCACCTCGTCGAGACCCAGAGCCCATCTCGGCGCGTCTTCCGTCATTGACCGAAGGTTAGCCCCTTGGACCGAACGCCTGTTCGACCTGAGTGGGTAGAGTTTGGGAACCCTGGTTCCTTTTCCCTACCCGGTCACGCGGTGAAGGCCGGCCCTAGCCTCTTCCGCATGGACCGCCGGCTCGTCCTCGCCTCTGCATCGGAATCGCGCCGGCGCCTGCTGGAGGACGCCGGCTTCGCGCCCGAGATCGTCCCGAGCCACGTCGACGAGGAGGGCGTGGATCACCTGAAGCCGGGCGAAGCGGTCCTCGAGCTGGCCAAGCGGAAAGCCCGGGCGGTGGCATCGAAGCTGCCCCAAGGTGCTGACCTCGTGCTCGCCTGCGACTCGCTCCTCGAAATCGAGGGGACGGCACCCGGAAAACCACTCTCCCCCGACGAAGCCACCGCCCGCTGGAGGCAGATGCGCGGCCGCGCCGGAGTGCTGCATACCGGGCACTGTGTCATCGACACCGCGACGGGATCAGAGGCCTCGGCCACCGATGGAACGACGGTCTGGTTCGGCGACCCTTCCGATAAGGAAATCGCCGCTTACGTAGCGACCGACGAACCGTTGCACGTTTCCGGAGCGTTCACCCTCGAAGGCCGTTCGGCTCCGTGGATCGAGAGGATCGAGGGTAATGACGGAACGGTCCGCGGTCTGTCGCTCCCGGTGCTCCGCCGCTTGCTCGCCGAGCTAGGCATCGACCTGGTCGACCTCTGGCGCTGACCGCGGGCAGACTGCCGCGGTGAAGTTCGCCGAAATGATGACCCTTTACGAACGCGAGCCGGACATGTACGTCGGGACCGGACCGAGCTATCCGTGGGGCGGCCTGTACGGAGGCCAGATCGTCGCCCAGGCACTCGGGGCTGCGGCGGCGACCGTGGAGCCGGCGTTTCGGGTCCACTCCCTTCACGCCTACTTCATCAGGCGAGGTGACGCGAGCGAGCCGATCCGCTTCGACGTCGACCGGCTGCGCAACGGTCGGAACTTCGTCACGAGGGCTGTCGTCGCGCGCCAGTCGATGGGGGCGATCCTTCACATGTCGGCCTCTTTCACCCAGGTCGTCTCCGATCGGTACTGGGTGCCCTCCCCGTTCCCCACGACACCCGATCCTGACGCAGTCCCCGACAACAGCTGGAGCCCTCTCTTCGAACGCCGCTTCGTACAAGAGAGCGAAGGGCGCGCGATGGCGTGGCTCAGAGTCCCGGACGTCGTAGCAGACGACGCGGTCCTGGCCGCGTCGGCTCTCGCCTATCTGTCCGACGACCTCGCGACAGACGCAGTCCGTTCGCAGCAGCAGTCCTTGGATGGCGTCGCCGGACGCCACTGGAACGGGATCAGCCTGGACCACGCCATCTGGTTCCATCATCCGTTTCCGGCGGACGCCTGGCAGCTGCACGACTTTCGCTGCGAAGGTTTAGGCACGCCTCGAGGCTTGGCGGTGGGCCAGGTTTACGCGTCCGACGGCACCCATCTCGCCACGGTCGCCCAGGAAGTGTTGCTGCGCAGGGTCGAGTAGCGAAGCGGGATACCTTTTCTTATGGACCTGGAACGGGCTCTCCAGACGACAGGGGCAGTACGCGACTTCGCCGAGCACCCGGTGCCCGACGAGGTCGTCTATCGCATACTCGATGTGGCCCGCTACGCCCCGAGCGGAGGTAACCGCCAAGCGTGGAAGGTGATCCTCGTCAAGGACCGTGATACCAAGCGCCGTCTGCGCGACCTCTACCTCGAAGGCTGGTACGAGTACATGGCGCTGGGTTCGGCCGGGCTGGTTCCGTGGGCACCGGTCACCGATCGGGAGGCCGAGGCCCGCGCGTTGCAAGAGGCGCCGAAGATCGCTGCCCAGTCGGCAGCCGGACCGGCCGGGTTCGCCGAGAACCTCGACTCCGCTCCGGTGATCCTTGTGCTCCTAGCAAACCTTCGCGGCCTGGCCGCGGTCGATCGCGACCTCGACCGTTACACGTTCATCGGGGGTGCATCGATCTACCCGTTCGCGTGGAGCATCCTCCTGGAAGCTCACAACGTGGGCATCGGCGGGGTGTTCACGAGCATGCTCGCTCACAGCGAATCGGAAGTGCTGAAAGTCCTGGGGGCGCCCGACGGGTGGGCGGTCGCCGGCGCGCTCGTGCTCGGTTACCCGAAGGACGGTAAACGACCGACCAGGCTGCGGCGTGCGGAAGTCGAAACATTCGCAACGGTGGATCGTTTTGACGGCCCCGAGCTGAGCGCCTGACCGTTCGGTTCAGAGCATTCCGAGCGGCACCAAACCCGGGCGGCGGTTGGTCACGTTTCCGTGGCGGTGGCGGGTTTCGCTCACCGCCTGCTCCCTGACCCACCGAAGGATCTCCCGTCGTGGGTCGAGGACAACCGGGATGTCATCAACCCAAAGACCGGCATCCCGCGCCACCGTCCGCAACCTCATGTCCGCCATCCCGATCAACCGAACCTTGTCGACCCCGCCGGCGAGCACCGCGTCGGCAGCCTCCGCGTGAGCAACAACCTTCACCGCTACGCCGCACACCGAAGCCGCCGCGAGCGCGAGCTCGACCTCCTTCTCGCCGGCCGCGAGCCCGGCGCAAAGCAGAACCGAACGAAGCGGCACATAACGAAAAACGTTCGACTCGGCGACGAGACCAGTGAAATCGACCGGCGACCGCATTCGCTCCCACGCGTCCGCGCATTGCGACCGAAACTGGTCGACGGCTATAAGCAGCGAACCCGCGGGTTCCCACGACCCCAGGCTCGCCACGTAGTTGGGACCCCCGGCTTTGGCGCCGGCACCGACGACCGAGTGCTTCCACCCGCCGAAGGGCTGCCGGCGCACGATCGCTCCGGTGATCCCTCGGTTCACGTAGAGGTTCCCCGCGTGCACCCGATCGCGCCACTGCGAGATCTCCAGCGGATCCAGCGCGTGCAGCCCCGCAGTCAGCCCATATAAAGGAGTGTTCTGAAACTCGATCGCCTCGTCCAGATCCCGAGCGCGCATCACGCCG
>DASUWA010000003.1 GCA_036378675.1 Acidimicrobiales bacterium | reverse complement strand
CCCACCGGCACCGGCCGGACCAGATGGGCGATGCGATGGAAGCCAGCGCTCAACGCCTTCGCCATCACATTCGCCGACCGATTCCCCGACGCAGAGACCTACTAACAGGAACGCCGGAAACACCGTTTACGAGATAGACCCCGATCCGCGCTGAGGGTCGTCGTCGGGCACGCTCCGGGCTCGCTGCGCGCTGACTAGGGCGTGACGGTGATGCGGATGGGAGGGGTGAAGTAAACAGGGTTCTGCGGTTGGCCTTCGGGTGCCACGCGCACGACTGAGTCGTAGCTTCCCGGTGGGAGCCCTGATCCGACCCCGCCGTCACAGCGGGAGGTGCCTCCCAGAACTGGAATTTTCTTGGTCTGGCCGGGACCTGCGTGGACCTCGAAGCCGGTGCCGCCGACGTTCTCTGTTAGAACACCAACGACCTGGGCGGAGCCCGGATGGATGATGACAGCCTGCAATGGTTGACCGGTGTCCATATCGAAGGTGCCGGGACCATCGTCTGTGACCTCGACGTTCGCGTCGAATGTCCCGCCCGAGGTGACGCGGATGGATTTCGGCACAACCGACAGGTGCAGTCCTGATGGCTGAAGCGACGATTTCTGCAGAATCCCGCAGCGCGGACTGCGACCAGGCGACCCCCGATAGACAGTCAGACCGACTGTGATATAGACGTCACGACCGAACCGGAGCCATACACGCTTGGCCGTCGTCTCCGTTCCGGCGCGCAATCCGAGCCAAACGGGTCCCGGGCTGCACGGGGCGATCGATTCGAGGTCTGGTCCAACTATTGAAGTCGCTTCCCCGACGATTCGATCTGCCGCGGTCGGGGTCAGGCCGACATTTGGCACTCCCAGGCAGCCTTGAGGACTACCGGCCGGAGGGCGAGGCAGCGGCGGGTAGGCCACGATCGTGTCAGCGGTTCCCGAAATGCCGGGGGAAATGGCCCCTCGGGGCGCATCGTTACTGCATCCGGCCGTACAAAGCACACAGACGACAACCAGAAAGGCGGCGGCTCGCTCGATGCGATGAAACTCAACGGCCCTCACCCGACGCGCACCCCACCTATCAAGGCTCGTAACACCACTTGCGTTCCAGCCTTCCACACACCACCGACGCCGAATATTCAATCTCGCGCACCGGGCACACCATCGGCGCCGTTGAGGACAAGCGCGTGATTCGGCGAGACGGATCTGATCGTGCGGTTGCCGTGCCATCGGCCGCGCCTACCGTGTCCGGCGGTGAACGGGTTGGTCAGAATGAGGATCGGAATGAGACGCGGCGGCCCAACAAAGGCGTTCTTTCGGGATCATGAGTGGGCCAGGTTCATTCTCTTGGTTTTCTTCATGGCGGGGATCGCCGCGTTCGCCGTGTGGAGAGTCGTGGTCGAGCTTTCGGATCACTCCTCCCAGAGGGGCTGGCTTGTTTTGTCGCTCGTGGGGGGTGTGCTCCTGTGTGTGGTCGCCTGGCCCACGGTGATTGGGGTTTCGTCGAAACATCCCCCCTTGGGTCCGGCAAGGATGCTGTCGCGAACCGCCCGGCTGGGTGCGGCAGTCGTTGTGAGCACTATCGCAGTGGTAGCTCTCCTCCCAAAGCGCTCTAGCCTTACCCAGTTCTGGCAACCCGGCTGGCTGCAACTCATCGGAAGCGGGTTCTGGATCGGATTCGCGGCGCTGGTGTTACATCGCCGGGTCGGCCAAATGGCGTGGCGCGGGTTCAACCCGGATGAGCATCCGATCTAGCCGGAGCGCCGAATATTCGCTCTCGCGCCAAAGAGGGCAGCTCCCTCGTAGCAGCAAGACTGATGACGTAGGGCGCTCTAGTCGGCGCAACGCGCCTCCTCCGGTCCTTTGCGCGAGACTCGGTTCACGAGGAGACGATCACTGTGGCGTGGCATCCTTGGGGTGTGGGTGAGCCTTCCGGCGAGTCTCTCGATGACCTCATAAGCAGGCTGAAGGCGGCCCAGCCTACGGCCCACCCGTTCATCCACGACGTGATCATGGACCTTCCCAAGACGCGGCCGCTTACTGTGTCGGGCAAAGAACTGCGCGACGGGAACTTCTTTGTCAGCGAGCAAGCGCAGTGCCGGTCGAAAGCCCGCTTCATGAACGCTATGGACGGAGGTGCATACGGCATATCGGTTGTGGTGCCTCAACTAGTCCTTTGCACCTTGGCCAAGGGCCATCCCGGCTCGCACGGCGAATTCCCCGATCCCGGCTCCCTGCCAGCCTGGCCGCGTAGCTGGACCATCCAGATCTGGGATAACGAGTAGAGCCGGTGCTCAGGCCTTCGTCCTGGTATCCCCTAGAAGTCTCCGGACGGCTCGGGGGGTGTGCACCGTTCCCGAGGCGTTCCAAGACCGCAACAGGTTCACGACGGACGAGGTGACGATCGCACAGTGGGGCATGTTCCACGAGACGCTCGATAGGGCCCTCATCGATACCTACTGAGTGGGCTCGGGAAGCGCTCAGAACGCGAGCGCATCCGATTATGGCCAGCCAACCTGATTCCGCCCGAGAATCGGCGTTTCCTGTGTGGGGCCCAGCTGTCAAGAGGGCTGATAGCCGGATGGCCGGATGTCGGCGGACCTGGGGCGCCCAGCGTTTCCTAGGTGCTCGACGAAGCGGGTGCTGCTCGTCGGCGACAACAATCAAATTTGGG